>NZ_AP023081.1:0-30000 GCF_026072635.1 Pseudomonas solani
GCCCGGTGACGGTGTTCAGCAGCTGGTTGCGCTTGTCCGGGCTCAGGTTCTTGGCGTAGATGCTGTCGGCGGAAGTCAGGTCAGTGCGGATCTGCTCAAGCTCGCCCAGCCCATCACGGGCTCCGATCACTCTCTGGGTTGCGTGAGTCGCCCAGTTGTCATCCTTGAAGGCCTGCTTCACGGCATCCCACTTCTCGCCGTAGCCCATGCGGCCAACGAGATCGATGTCTTCAGGGTCCATCCTGGCGTTGATTTGCCCGATATCTGCGCCGGGCATCCCGGCGTCCTTGCTGAGTGCATCCATGCGCGCGGCTATATCGGCTTTGGCCGAGTCGACGCGGGCGCCAAGCGAGGCGGCGCGGATGCGGTCAACACCGCCGACCTGCAGGCGCTTCAGGGAGTTCGCCAGCTCGCCCTGCCCTGCTTCGTCAAGGCCGTCGACCTGAAGCGGATCAAGCTGCGAGACGGCTGCGTTATAGGCTTCCTCGCCCTTGCTCCAGTCGAGTTGACCGGTGCGCATCTTCTCCTCGATGTCAGACGACAGGTTCTTGAGCTGCGACTCCCGGTCAATGATGGCATTCGAGGCTTTCACCCTGGCCAGAGCCTGGTCCTCGCGGCTCTTCTGCCGAATCAGGGTATCGGCAGCGTCGAAGGCAGAGGCGGCAACCTGCTGCAGCGCACGGCTTCCATCGGGCATGTTGACAACGCCACCACGCTCCGGGGTCGGCACTGCGCGCGGGGCAGCGAATTGGCCGAGAGGGATCTGCGACATTACATGTTCCTCACGTAGGCCGGGTTATTGGTCAGCGCTGTCGACTGGCCCTGGGTGTTCAGGCTGCTCTTCCAGCCGCTGTAAGCCTGGGCACCGGAGGAAATCAGGTTCGCGCCGGCCTGCATGTAGCCGGAGGTCTTGGCCTGCGATCCCGCCATGCGGTAGTTCGACGACTCGGTGTTCAGGCGCTGAGCGCGGTTGGCTCCCCCGAAGATCGTCAGGGCCGCATCTTCCTCGGCGTTCTGGGTGATCTCGCGGTTGATGTTGATCGGAGTGCCCTCGCCGATATCAACACCGGACGCGGCAAGGGCTGCGTTCGCCTCGCTGTTCTGCAGGCGCGCCAGCTTGCGAATTCGCTCAGCCTGTACCACCGCAGCGGAGCGCTCGGTCTGGGCGTCCAGAGCGGCTTGATCAGCCTGCGCCTCAGCGTTGGCCGCGGACTGCCGGCTCGATTGGACCGTGGCATAGGTGCCAATTGCGAGGGCCGCATAGGCGGCGTAAGCGGCATAGGCTGCGTTCACTGCCATGTCAGATCTCCTTCACGAACATCGGACCGAAGAGCGAGAACCCCAGTGCCTCATAGAGCCGGGTGGTTCCCTCTACATGGAGCGCCGTGCCAATCCCCATGTGCACACGAACAGCACCCATGGACTTGGCCCACGTCTCGAAGGCGCGCAGGAGCTTGATGGCGATGTAGCCGTTCCGGTGCGCAGGCTCGACGAACACGCTGTAGTCATAGGCAACCAGTTCGCTGCTGAACCACTCATCCGTCAGGCCGCCGGCCAGGCCTCCGACCACAAGGCCATCCTTCTCGGACACAAACACCACCCCGCCACGGTCATCGATCAGGTGAGCCAGGAATCGCCCAGCCTTCTCAGCCTCGAATCCAACCTTGGCGTAGCTGCTAATGCTGTGCAGCAGAGTTCCCAGCTCGACCAGCCGGGGGATATCGTCGTGCGTGGCTGTCCTGATCATGGGTGCCTCAGTCGTTGAAGGTGAATTTCTTGATGACGCTGAGCAACTGGAAGGGAAGCGGCTGATCTTGCTCGATCAGGATCTGCGATGTTCCGCGCGCCCATCCCAGGTTTTCGATGCGGTGGTCTCCGGTGTAGAGCTCCGGCGGCTGGTCGAGGACGTCCTCGCCCATGTTGCGGAATGCCACCGTCTGCCCATTGACCTTGCATCCGATCGTTTCGAGGAATCTAAGGGTCACTTCCCCCGTGCGCATGCTGTTGCCCTGGGCGGTGCCAGTACTGCCGGCGATTTCGGGAGTCAGGGTTTTGATAGTGGTCTTGTAGTGCAGGCCGATCTGCACGACCTCCGCGGCGCGCGGCAAGGTAATCTGGTTGGACGCGACCACCTTCTGCTCCATCGGAACCCCGTCGGCGACCACATCCACGGTCTCTCCATTGAGGTGAGACAGCCCAGTCCATGTGGTCTGCCCGGATGGATTGCTCAGCACAATGCCGCAGTCGACGTTCACGCCTCCGGTGAAGCGCTCGACGTAGCGCTTATCGGTGCCGTTGATGTTGCGCTTGACGATGCACCAAACCTGCTCGCCATCAATTGCAGGGATCGAGGCTACAGACTCGAACGTGCCGTCGGTGATCTGGCGCGCCCAGCCGATCACATCCTGATCGCGGTCGACAGTGAGCGTGGCGATCACTCCGTCATTGCGCACCAGGAACAGGATCGACTCCGGCTCCTGCTGGTAGGCCATGTCGGCTATCCCGCTCTCTGTGATGTGCTCGGACAGCACAGACATGTCCGGCGCCCCATACGCATCAGAGTCGTACCGGTAGGCCATGGCTCTGAGCTTCCTGCCAGAACGCTGGATGAAGTAAAGCTCGTTGCCGATTCGCACCGGCTTGACGCGGTTGCACCCGTACGCGCTCTGGTTCTTCACCTGGACGTTGGTCGGCGTGATGGGCTTCTCCACACCACCCAGCAAGGAGAACTCACCGCCATAGGTCAGCGCCACCAGGGCCTTGATCTGGGCCATGTGGCTGATGGGGTTGATCTGGTCAGAGGAAACGGTGAACGACATGGCCGAGTCGTCGGCTGTGCCAAGCTCGAAGTTCAGCGACTCGCCGGTCTTGCTCATCCAGATGGTCTGTGGGTAGGCGGTAGAGCCGGCACAGACCAGGCGCTGCTCGTGCAGTGTTCCGGTGCCCGGGTATCCGTCTGTGGCATTCCACACCGATGCCTCCAGCGACCAGGCGTTGGCCGGAGACGCAACGGTCGAAGTCATCACTGCGCGGATGATCCCGACAACAAGCGAGGCGGTGGAGTAACCGATGATCTCGACGAGGCCGCCGTTGATACGGACATACTTGCCTACGTCATCGAGGCGCCAACCGTCAGCAGCAAGCGTGAGCTGAACCTGCGCGCCAACAGGGTCTTTAGCTGATGGTGTGCACGCAGTCTGCGGCGAGTTCTTCAGCGCCCACGGGTTGACCGTGGTGGACGAGAACGCAACGGTAATGTCAGCGGTTACGACGGTGGCCGAGGTGTAGCCGCTGATCCTGGCAACGCCCGGGCCCGCCCAGATCTCGCGCCCAACGTCAGTTGCCATGAACGCAGAGGTGGCGGACGTGAATGTACGGCCAGCCCCGACAGTCGACGCGGAAAGGGTGAGGTTCGACGTGAACCGGATGCCGATTTCGTCGAAGGGCTGTGTCACGAATGGCGCGGCGGCCAGGCTCCATTCCGTGTTGCTCACCCGGCGCAGGCGGTACACCGGCACAGACGGGTGGAAGATGAACATCGTGTCGGCGCCCTGCACGTAGTCGATGTCGAACAGCATCGCCTCCGTGTATGGGCTCACCACCTCAACAGGAGTGCCGGAAACCTTGATCTGCGTTCCGTCAGCGTTGTAGAAGCGGATGTACAGGTCCCCGAACTCCATCATGAAGGCCTGGGACTTGTTGAAGACATAGGGGATCAGGCGAGAACGCTTGGCCGATGTCTTGGTCTCGGCGGAGAACAGCGTGCCGGCGCGACGGAATGCACCACCGTGCACGACGGGCCAGCAGTTCTCCATGATCTCGGCGCCGTTCTGGTAGCGCGCGATATCCACACGACCCAGCATCCTTGGCGAGATCTCACCGGCAGTGAAGTTGGTTTGGATCAGAGACAGGCGAGGCATTACCAGCCACCCCCCATCCTGGCTGCAAGCAGCCTCTCGTCGCCCAGGGTTTCAGGCGGCTCTTCCTGTCCGTCAACGGCCTTGGCTACCCGCAGAGCCATCTGGAACTCTTGCATGCGGGACTGCTCCATGCTGGCTGACTGGGTGATCGGGTATGCCAGCCGGGCAGCCATGGCCAGCGTGGCCAGATTCACCAGCGAGGTATCCCAGGTGTTCTCGTCCTCGTTCTTGAACACGTAGCGAAGGTCTACTGAGGCTTCGTCGCACAGGATTGAGCGGCCCTCAGCCTTGTAGTCGATGTTGTAGTCGCGGCTGGTGACTTCGAGGATGCGCAGGCAGTTCGAGGGGAGCTGGAAGGAGTAGGACCAGCCGAACGCCGGGGAGTCTGCATCGGGCGCCAACTGGATGCGCTTGACGCAGCAGTTCCAAGGATGCGCGCGCAGCAGGTCGTCACGAACGGTCGGGTACAGGTTGGAGCAGAGTTTCGCCCGGTCGATGTTGGCCGAGTCACTGAACGAGTTGATGGTCTGGGAGCCCAGCATCAGCAGAGCGTTCGAGCAGATGGATACGCCAGTGGCCATGGGTCGCTCCGTACAAAGAAACCGGGGCGCAGGGCCCCGGCTGAATCACCTGCATGACGATCAGTTACCGTCGACGTACTGCACCTTCAGGGCGATGGTGCCGGCGGAGCCTGCTGCGGCAGTCAGAGTGACCGCCACGTCGTACCACTTGCCCGGGTCAGCAGCGAGGCCGAGGGCCTGCCACAGTTGCTTCTCGACATCAGCCAGGCCGAAACCTGCGCCGGCGTCGGCGGCATCTGCCTCGTGGGTCACGTCCTGGTTAACCAGGGCGCTGGCCAGCGACTGTGCCGAGGCGAAGAAGTCGGCATCGACCACGGCGCCGGCGTTGACCGAAGCGATGTCGTAGATGCCAACGTCACCGGCGCAGGTGGTGATCGCATCGCAGGACAGCAGCACGCGCGAAATGCGGTCACCGGAGTTGACGCGCGCCAGGCGGTAGGTGGAACCGATGGAATCGCCGCTCGTAGCTTCGGTAACACCGACGCGCTCGCGCAGACGGCCACCGGAGATACGCTGGGAGATGTTCGATTGCGGGAAGGCATCGCCTGCAGTCACCGCAGTGGATTTCACGTTTACAACGGCCATGATGTTCTCCTGTGTCCGTTATGAGGAACGAGCCTGTTACGGCTCGTTCACTGCGATTTCGACGACCTTCTCTTCCTCAACGCGCACAGAGCCAATCGACATCTTGGCGTACACGCGAACGTTGAAGCCCTTGCCAGGGTCTTCGCCGACCTTGGTGGTGATCTCCTTGCCCTTGCCCAGCACGACGCCGGATTTGGCGAAGGCGTAGAGGTAGCGGGTGGTGGAAGCCTTCGGGCAGCGCTCGGAGGGGATCCAGTTGAAGCCCATCCACTTGCCCTTGAGGGTGCCGGACTGGAGCATTTGGCCGGCCAGGAAGTCGGCAGAGGTCAGGGTGGTGTCGGCGAGGATGTCGGCCAGGGCGGTGGCGCTGTAGACCATGTACAGCTCTTCGCCGGCCTCTTCGTCCGCCTCGTTGGCGCGGAAGATCTTCTTGGCCTGGATGATCTTGGACTTGGTCAGTCCGGTGCCGCCGACGGCGATCTTCTGCGAGGACGGGAGGATGATTCCGCCAGAAGTTGCGCGAGCGCTGCCACCCAGGGACGAGATGATCACGTCGTCCTTGGCGCGGTTCAGGCCGGCGACCATGGCATTGACGTATTCGGAGGTCGGATCGACCAGCATGCGGATCTTGTCCTGATCGTCGACCATGTCGCCGTCTTCCCAGTCGTAGAGGTCCACGAACCGGGTGCTGTGCGGTTGATCGTTGATCGGGGTGTCGCCGTGACGGCTGGTGCGACGTTGCGCGGTACGCTGGCCGAGACGGTTGATCGACTTGGACATGCCCACGATGTTGGGCTCGATGGTGACGCAGGACTCCAAGCGGCTCATCTTCTGCTGAGCGACGTGCTTGAAGTTGTCAGCGAACTGCTGAACAAACGCTTCGGTGATCTGCTGGGACATGGTGTCTGCTCCAATGCAATGAGGTCAGTTGCCTGCAGGGTGTCCGGGTGTCCGGGCCTGGAAGTCCTGGCTTGCATCGGCGCTGCAGCCTCGGGGCATTGCCGGTTATCTGCGCGCCACCGCAGGCCGGCCCATTGCTGGGATGCCTGCGATGATCACTGGAGGATTTGGTCGGTTTCCCGACTATTTGAAGCGGGAGGGCTTGTAGCGGGATTCGTACAGGGCGTTCAGCTGCTGCTGGATGGTCTCGCGCTTCGGATCGTGCGCCGGCAGGTCTTGGAGCTGCTGCCGGAGCTCGGAGGTCTTCACGGCGAAGTCCGCGCTTTCGACCGGGGCGCCCTGGCTCGGCGAGACGTCCTCGCGCATCTCGCGGCCGATGTTAGCCATGAAGGCGATGAAGTCAGGGTCGTTGCCGAACTTGGCTTCGAGTGCAGCAGCAGAGCCCAGGCCAGTCTGATTGGCGAACCCGTGCAGGCCGCGGTACGACGCCTGGACATTGCTGGTGAACTCCTGGTCGGACTTCCAGGCCTCACGGAGCTGGGTCGTTGCCTCCTCGGCGGTGATCTGCGCATTGCCGGCCAGTAGCTGGGGGCAGCCTTCAGGTACTCGCCGAGCACGAACTCGACCTGAGCGTTGGTCAACCCCTTCGCATGCGCGCCCTTGAGGAACGACTGCGACCCCTCATCAGCCTTGAACTCGTCCCAGTTGAAGCCCTCGGCCTCGATCTTGGGGGCGTACTCGTCGAAGGACTTCGGCGGCGCGTCGCCGGAGCCCATGCGTGTTTCGAGGTGCTTGTACGACTCAGCCAGCTTGCGGCTGGACTGCTCCAGGTCGAGCGATCCGTCATCCTTGGTGACGCGGTACTTCTCGGGGATGAAGTCTTGCGGCGCGCCCTGGCCCAGCACGGAGCCCTGTTGCTCCGTGGCCTGCTCTTGCTGGCCGCCGGCATCGCCGCCCTCGGTAGCTGCGTCCATCAGGTGATGGCCGAGCATGCGGTGGATGAAGTAGTTCATGCGTCTTCCTCTTCGGTGACTTGCACGCCATTGGCGCGGTTGATGCGGAGCAGGATGTGGTCCAGCACCTCACGGTTGCCGGCCTGGATGTAGGTTTTCAGGATCGCGTCTATGCCGCCGACGGTGACGGCGTTGCGGGCATAGCGCTGAATCAGGATCTCCAAGGCGATGCGGCCCTCGTGGTGATCCTCAAACACGCGCTTGAACAGGGCGTCCTGCTGCTCGTTGGTGAGTTCGGTCATTGCTGTCCTGCCTGCTTGGCGCCCATCTGCATGGCCTGCTGCTGCATCTGCTGCTGTTGCTGCTGCTCAAGGGCGGCCTGTTGGTTCTGCTCGCGCTGCTTGCGGATCTGCTCGACGTCGACCTTGCTGCGGATCACGGAGCTTGGAACGCCAAGGGCTTCGCCACGAAGCCGCGCGGCCTGGTCGAGATCGACGTTGTCCATGGCGGTAGGCTGCTGCCCTGCCGCGGCTTCAGCCTGAGCAGCTGCAGCACAGCCGGCAACGTACTGATCGATGGCCGTGACCTCTTCCAGCTTCTGCGAACGAGCCAGCGGGCTGACATAGCGGACGTTATAGTTCCGGCCTGCCAGCGACTCCGGCGCCTGGCCGAGCACGCCGGCGCGGTAGGCGATGCCGAAGCAGCGGGTGACCAGGGGCTGCAGGTACTCGGCTTGCAGGCGGCCATACACCGGGCCCAGCAGCTGGCGGATCAGCGCGACGCGGACATGCACCTCGGTAGCCGTCATGGCCGGGCCGTCCTGCGCCTGGAGCTGGTCGGCCATCAGGGTCTTGCGGATAGCGCCCTGGAGCCGGGCAATCTTGGTCTCGCTGTACTGGAAGTTCGACCCGCTCTGCAGGGGCTTCATCGAGTCCACGGAGTTGGCGACGATGATCTTGCGCGGCCCAACCTTGACCGTGCGCGGGTTCAGCACGCCGTCATCCTCGGCGATCCACATGCCAGCGATGGCCAGGTCGCCGGCGGCCAGGTCCATGCGGCACAGCTCGTTCAGGGTGCGGGCGTCAGGCAGTGCGTCCATGACCGGACCCACGGCGTACACGCTGTCGGGGATCAGCATCCAGCGAGGAACGACTACGGGCATCTCGTGATAGCCGGACTCGCGGACAACCAGCTTTGCCTCAACCTCCACGGTGCACGAGGCGATGGGCAGGTTCTTGGCCATCCTGGCGCCGACAAGATAGGTGGTGCGCGGGTAGATGGCGCGAACGAACTTCACCATCTCGGATGGCTTGTCCTGAGCCAGTTTGCGGGTGTTCTCGCTGACGTTGTCCTCGCCAAACTCGTTGACGGCCTGCTCAGCGGTCAGCTTGTACTCGCGGTAGACGGTATCGATCATGCCGCCGGCGGTGGATGCTGAGCAGTAGACGCTGGAGATCGGCCACAGCTCAAAGACGTAGCCGCCACGGGTGCGATCCTCGTCGATGTAGAGCGCGAACCAGCCTGCGTCCACTACGTCGATCAGACCCTCGAAGCCGGCGCTGTCGAAGTTGCTGCCATGGATGTTCTCCCAGATGACGCGGGATACATCATCGAGCCAGCGGCGCTCGTCCTCGCTCTCCTGGCCGACGTCCAGGCCGAACCACAGGGAGTTGGCCGGGGTCATGCCTCCCATGATCGCAGAGGCCAGCACGCGGGCGGCCTCGGTCATGGTCGAGTCGATCAGCCTGGCCTTGCGGCGTAGCGCCTCGTCGGCGGTCATCACGTCGGAGTAGAACCCCGACCCACGGATGGGGTGGGTGTAGTCGTAGCAATCCCGCCAGACCTGCTCGTGCGGATTGCGCAGCGACTTCAGGGTGTTCAGCTGCTTGACGATCTGGTCGGCGGAGGCGGTCATGATCCGAGGGTGCTCTTGCCTTGGGCGATAACGGACTGGCCGGCGGCGCCACCAGCCGACAGCAGGCTGGAGCCACGACGGCGCACCTTGTTGGCGGCGGCCTCTTCGTTGGCCTTGCGCGCGGCTTCCTCGGCGGCCTTCTGGGCCTCGACCTGCGGGTCAGGCTGCTGAACGGTCTTCGGCTTCTTCGATCCCATGACGTCAGCCCTCTTGTGGGGCCGGGCAGACCCAGCCTTCGTCGGTGAGCACGGGGGCCTTAAGGGTCTTCGGATCGATGGACTTGGAAGCCGTGGGCGCCTGCTTGGACTCTTCCGAGACGGGAGCGTCGGCAACCATCGGCAGACCGCCGCTCAGCAGGCGGGCAACCTCAGCGGCAGCCTCGTCCTTGGTTCCGGTGAACGCGCCAACCTGGGCGCCGTGCACGTCATTGACGATCCACTTGCCGGCGCCCTTGTGCTTGGCGGTGTACTGGGGCGGGAGTTCCTTGGCGACGTTCTCGCCAGGGGTCTGGGTGTCGAGATTCTCGGGGCGGGCATCTGGCTTCTCCGGTGCGATGGCTGCAACGGAGGCCAGATTCATGTCTGTGGGTGGTCGGTTTCCCGACTATTTCATTGCTTTGCCTATCTCTGCAGCAGCAAGAACAATCGCTCTGCGGGTAGCGGCATAATCGTCAGGCACAACATCGGCTTCAGAATTTCCGGACCGAACCTCTGGATACGTTATATCTCCAAGTGCACCCACGCAGTACGTGACACCAGCTGTCACGTGCTCGTTGCATACAGTCAGCTGAAGCCTGACAGCCAGACGCAACGCGTCGCCATCGTCTACAAGCGGGTCCCATGCCTCTGCGACTCCACTTGATTTTCTTGCGCGCACCCGCCCGTCAGGATCGAAGCGCAGCTCAATGAATCCTGCAGCCCTCGCCGCCAACTCCAGTAGTTCGATATCTTTCATACTCTTCGACCTCAGGCCCGCGCCCTGAACGCGGACATCTCGATTTCCGTCATGGGTAGCAGCTCGCGCGCATACCCGGTTGAGTTTGACCAGAAGGATATCAGCCGCTCGCCGGTCGCGTGCGACGGCTCAGCCCCCTGCTTCCACCCGATCACCGTAGCCTTCCCGACCCCGGCTACGTCCGCCACAGCCTGAGCACAGAACCCGCACCGCCGGAGATCTGCGATCACCCGGAACCAGTCCACCCGCATTGCGACGGCTGCCCCCATAGCTCACCCCCTTTCAATGTCAGCGCGAATCCTGCGGAGATCGCCTAGCTCGATGTCCCGCATAGCCCGTATTTCCCTGATCACGCCGAGTACGTCAGGCCCGCCTGCGTCGATGGCTTTCACTTCTGCCCTGGCGTAGAAGTCAATGGCTTCGGCTTCTGCTTGATCAAGGCTGCAGGTATCGAAATCACCCATTGGCTGACTCCACAAACGTGCGCGCGCGCGATGATTCGACCTTGAGCGCCCTACCCCTCGCCCTGAAATCCGCTTTGATCGCCATCAACTCCTCGATGGTCCAGCGGCGTGGCTCATGCGGTCCTTCGAGCCAATCGACCTTGTCCTGGCCTATGCGCTTGACCAGTCTTATCCGGTACTCAACCGCGTTGCCTGACAGGTTCCGATTGCAGCGGACGCATTGGGCGTGGCAGTTCAGTGGCTCGAACCGCAGCTCTGGGCATGCACCAACTGAGCGGTAGTGCCCGGCATCCCATCGGCTCCCAGTCATGAGTCCGTCGTCGGTAGTGGTGGAGTCGCAGCTGATGCATGGCATGCCCTCGTCCCTGGCCCGGATATACGCGTTGAACGCCTGCTGAGCCTCGCGCATGTAGTCATTTCGGCGTTTCAGTGCCTTCTTGCGGACCTGAAGCTCTTTGCGCTCCAGCTGCTCCAGGCTCTTGCGCTCCTGCGCCTGCTTCTTCCTGGCCAGGGCCAGGCCGCACTCAGGTGAGCACCAGTTTTGAAATGGGCGAGTGCGGGTGAATGGTTCGCGGCAGTGGGCGCATTTCGGCTGCTTGCTCATGCAGCCTCCCATTCCAGCTTGCGCGGTATTGGCGGCGAGGCCTCCAAGCTATGAAGGTCCAGCAAGGTGAAGTAGCCACCGTCCTGCGGACGCCAACCCATGGTGTCGATGTGGAAGACGTTGCCGAGGACGACAGGCCGGCGCAGCGGGTTATGACCCACTACCAGGGCGCGCAGCCCCTGCACTGGGCGCTCGTCGCTCTGTTCGATGCGAGTACGCGACCACATGCAGGTATTCATCACCAGCTTGCGGCGCTGGCTGCTTGCGCAGCCGAGTTCGCGTTTCAACTCATCCCAAGAATCGAAGACACAATCGGCGTGGACAAGCCCAATCAAGCCGTTCGGAGTTTCAACTTCAATACCAATTGGGATGTCTCGGAACATCACCGCATAGTTTTCCTGCTCCAGGCTGGGAAGACCAACGAACCATGAGCCGCCGTTGATCATCCAGTTACCTATTTCACAGGTGTCGTAGCGGCATACGTAGTCGTCGTGATTGCCCCGAACAGGATGAAACCATGGCTTGTTAAGCCAGCGGATCACGTCCTCACACTCGGGGCCACGATCCACCAGGTCGCCGACCGAGAACAGCCGGTCCCGCGCCTGGTCAAACCCGGCGCGGTCCAGCGCCTCCTGCAGCAGAGTGAAGTGCCCGTGGATGTCCCCGACCGCGAAGTCCCGACCGGCATGATTGCGCTCGAAGCGCTTGATAAGACTCATGCCGCCTCCTGCATAACCGGCCAGCCCTGCTCGGCGGCCCACTGTTCGATCCGGGTCATGTAGTCCGTGAACTCCTGGACGGTCAGGGTCGTGGTGCTGATGCCGTGGAGCTCAACCTCACCACTGGGCAGGCGGGTTTCCTCGCAGCCGATGAACCAGCGGCGGAACTGCTCGTGCCAGACCTGGTCGTCGTACTGTTTGCCGTCGACCCAGGCGATGGCGGACAGCTCGCGCAGGAGGGCCCAGTAGCGTTTGTTCTGGTCAACGGAGCGCTTGGACTTGAGCGGGCGCAGGACGATTTCGTAGCCGGTGCCCTCGTTGCGCATGAGGGACTGGGCCAGGTCGTAGGCGGCGCGGAATGCGGTCTTCAGGCCTATGGCGCCTTGGATGCGGAATACGCGGTCAGCCATGGCGACCTCCAAGCAGGCGATCCACCGCGCGAATCACGGCGCCTCGCGTAATCTCGCCAAACTTGAGCCCGTTGTTCACCGGGTCGCGCAGGTAATCCCTCCAGCGCTTTGCGTCACTCCTGCAGGCATCCAATTCGGCGCGGAGCTCATCTAGCTCTTTCCCCATGACGATCATCGAGCCTCTTCGAATGGTGACGTCCATGATCAATCGGCCAATGGAGTCCTCAAGCTCCTTGATGCGCTCAGCTTGGTCTCGGATGGTCACGTTCAAATTTTGGATGCTCTTCATGCGACTCTCCTTTGAGGCTTCATGCCAGCGGAGACCAGCACGAAGATGGCGATGGCCAGGTAGGGATTGCCGAACGCTGCGATGACCACGCAGGCACCGCACAGCAGGAAGGTCAGGAGAAGGCGTGCCAGGCCGGCACTTACGGTACGGGTCATCATTTGGCGGCACCTCTCAGGTTGCTGCGAAGGTTCTGCAGGGCTGCCCGGCCAACCTCGGGGGTGCGGCGGGCATCGACGCGCTCAGGAAGCGCCAGGGGCATGGCCTTCAGCGGCTTGCCGTCGAGGAAGTCACGGATGGCTATGGCGTAGTTCCGGTCGAACAGCTTCCGGCTATCACGCATGGCCAGAGTGTTGAGGTTGTAGAACCCGGTTTCCGTGGCGGCGTGGTAGACGACCTCGTGAGACCAGGTGGCGATTCCGGCCATGTGCGGGTGTGCGTTGCGGGTGGCTTCGCGGTAGGCCTGGTCCGGCGTCGGTAGCCCGTGAGCCTCCGGGGTGTTGTTCTCGCACAGAGCCCGGAACTCGGGAGCGCTCGGCGGCCACTTGCGCAGCTGCTCGTCCTGGGTGGTGGACAGGACGGTCAGGCCGAAACCGATCTGCGCGCCGGTCAGCCCACCAAGGGTCGCAGCCCAGGCATGGGACTGGTCAGCCGACACGCCGAAACTCCCCGTCCAGCGGTTCCCGTACAACTCGGTCAGCTTGATCCAGAGCTTGTCCAGCAGCGGCTGAGCCAGCTTCTCGGGCGGCAATTGCGGCTTTGACTCGGTCGACGGCCGATTGAGGACCGACGCCGCGATGGTCTTGGCGGTTTCCATGGGTAACCCTCTCGGGGAATAGGCCTTGCCAGCCGTTGGCGATACTGGCTTCGATGACGCCGTCCGGCGCCGGGTGGTTGGCCAGCTGCTTGGCCTGGTGCGAGCAACTGGTGGCAGTCAGGGGTTTCTTGATCTCGGCGCGGTGGCGGCACCAGTCGGCCCAGGTGTCGGGCGAGACGTTCACCGGACACACGGTCAGCGGGTCGAACTTCGTCGCCTTGGGTTTCGCCTCCCCCTTGGGGGGTAAGGGGGGTAAAGCTCTTGCTTTACCGGATACCGGAGGTAGGTTGCTGTTCCCGAAATCGAGTGATTCTGATCCGGTTGCTGATGCTTGGTGGTTACCACCTAAATCATTGTTATTGCTGGAATTTGTCTGGTTGCTGTTCGGTTGCTGATCTGGTTGCTGATCTGGTTGCTCATCGGTTGCTGATCGTTTGGGCGTGGAATCCCTGCTCGCCAGCGGAAGCTGGAACACCATGGGCCCAATCTGCACCAGCGCCCCCAGCTTGATCAGCCGGTCAACGATGGACCGGATGCGCTGCCGTGACGGCGACCCGGACTCATGCCGCCCGCGACACGGCGCTACGTACAGCACCTCGCTCAGCATCTGCTCGCTGATCCTGCGCACCTTCCCTGCCACGCCGGTCCCGAAGTCCATCACCCTGCGAATCGCGCAGTAGGTCAGGAACACGTCGCCCGGCTCTTCCACCAGAGCGGACCACTCTTCGTCGCTGATCAGGAAGGCCGGCATATCAGTCCCACCCCAGCGGCCCTGGCCGCTTCTTCTCGGCCTTCAGCCCCAGTTCCGCCAGGGTTTCAAGCGATCTCAGGTATTCGGCGTTCACCAGCACGGCAGAGTCCGGGACGAGCTGCAGGCCGAGGTGCGCAATGACCTTGCACCAGCGTTCGATCTCCCCTTCCTTCCACCGGCTCACGGTCGACTCGCTCACGCCGATTGCGTCCGCGACGGTTTTTTGGCCGACGGAAACAAGGCGCTGCAAGAACACCGATTCGAACTCCCGTGCCCTTGCGTCCATGTCAGGGCTTAATTGACTGGCTCCCATGGTTAGGCAGCCTTCTGACCGGCCTTCAGCTTGTTCTTGCTGATGACCTGAAGCTGGTACTGCCGGGCCTCGGGGATGGAGTCACCCCATTGAGTTACGGCACTCGGATGGATGCCGAGGGCGTCGGCGATCTTCTTTTTCGAGCCGAAATGGCTGATGGCTTCGGTGATGTTCATTGCGCGTCCTCTCGTGGCAATGAGCAGATTTCAGCACACTGAAATTAACCGCGCAACAGGCCGCTTAACTTTTCACTCACTTAAATTCAGCTGGCTTAACCTGTTTTCATGAATATGAATGAACGAATCGCTAGGGCTATCAGCCAGAGCGGGAAGCAGCGAGTAGAGATTGCGGCGCTTTGCGATGTGAAGCCGTCATCAATCAGTCAATGGACCAGTGGCGAAATAAAGTCGCTGAAGGCAGAGAGCGTTTTCGCGCTCGCAAAGGCAACTGGGTTTCGTGCCGAGTGGCTGGCTTTGGGGAAAGGCCCGGAGCGTGAGGAGGAGATAGACGGCGTCCCGAGGGCTGACGATTACGCCCTGATCCCCCAGTACACAGCCAGGGGTGCATCGGGTCGCGGATACCTGAACGACCACGTAGAGGTTAAGGGTGGCCTGGCCTTCAAGAAGGACTGGCTTCGCCGCATAGGTCTGAAGGATGGGCAACTGAGCGTCTTCTACAACAGCGGAGACAGCAACTGGCCTACCTTGTCTGATGGCGAGGTGCTCCTGCTCGACGAGAGCCAGAGCGAGCCGCGCAGCGGGAAGATGTACGCCTTGCTGACCGCCGATGGCGAGATCATCATCAAGCGGCTGATCCGCGACATCACGGGCGGGTGGATAATCCGCTCCGACAACCAGGACAAGACCCGGTATCCAGATCAGCCGGTGAGCGACGAAGGAATGCGCGCGGTCGAGGTGATTGGGCGCGTTGTATGGAGGGGTGGCGGAATTGACTGATCACATTTCAGCCCTTGAGCTTGAGGCGTTGCGCAATGAGCTTGATGCAGAAGATAGGCGCCTTACAGAGCTTATCGAGCTTGCCTATGGTGGGAAGGGTGAGCGACGTGCGCTTACCTATTTGGCGATGATCGCCATGGTCGTAGGCGGTGTCGGGATAGCAGGCGTCCTGTATGAGGGGCTTAGCTACTACCTTGCCGGGATGATTGCAGTTGGCGCATGCGGCATCGCATACCTCCAGAAAGTTGAGAAGGATGTTAGCTACTACAGAACAGAGGTTGATCGACTTAGGCCTGCTGTAGAGCTCATGAGGGAAGAGCTCAAGAAAGCTCAGCGCGCCTCAGGGGCTTGACCAAAAGCAGAACCAGCAGCCCGCCTCGGCGGGCTTTTTCTTGCTCGTCAATTTCAGTCCACTGAAAAATATTCTTTCAGCCTGCTTGACTTCGAATTTCAGTGAACTTAAATTTACCCCAACGCCGCCGGAAACGCCGGCCGAGGCCGAGAGGCCTGGGGAGACCCGAACTGTTACGTGAGCCAGCACAGTGAGCCTGGTTCCCCGAGGGCCTCCCTCGGATCGGCGCGGCAGGGCCGAGAAGTGGAGATCCAGCGGGAATCTGCGAGAAGCGACCGCGACTGGAGAGAAAGATTGAAGAGATGACCCGGCCGCCACGGTGGCCGGGATGCTCTCCAGGAAGCCCTGCAGTAGGACTTCGCGGAAAGCAGGAGATCGCATGCGGTTACCAACTCATGAACAAATTCTTCTCGCGATTTATTACGACCCTGAAACCGGACTCTTCAAAAAGCCCAAAGGGGAGCTAACTGGTGGATGCAGTGCCAGGGGCGGATACCTATCCATTTACATTTGCGGCGCCCGATTCCGGGCCCACCGGCTTGCCTGGTTTTACATGACAGGCGAATGGCCAAAGCAAGAAATTGATCACATCAATGGGGATCGGAAAGACAACAGGTTTTCCAACCTCAGGACATGCACCCATCAGCAAAACAACCACAACCAGCCCATCAGGAAGACCAACACTTCGGGCATCAAGGGCGTGTACTGGAACAAGCGCCAAAGAAAATGGCGCGGCCAGGTTTGCCTGAACTACCACATCCATCACACGAAAGGCTTCGACAAAATCGACGAGGCCGAGGTTGCAGTGCGCGCTCTTCGCGAAGAGTTACACGGCGAATTCGCCAATCACGGCAGCCACACCACAGCCCGATAGGGCAGAACGGAGAATGACCATGACTCGAATGATCGAAGGGAAAGAAGCCAGCGGCTTGGTTCAAGGTGACGTGATCATCGCCAGCAACGGGGAGCATCGCACTGTCGATGTTACCTGCCACATGAACGAAGGCTTCTTTGTCACCTACTTCGGCGGCGGCAACGATCGCTTCGAGCCTTCCGACCTGATCGATTTCCCATTTCCGCAAGAAGCCCGCTGGTAACCCGCCGCCCTGCCGGTAGCAGGGCAAGAGGAGAGTGAGATGAGCTACACGAAGCAGGATTACTACGCCGAATGCCTTGGAGAGGCTTTTGATTCCGCTGGCCTTGAGGCAACTCGCGAACAGATCGCGGCGATTGCGCGCGATGTTGAACTAGCGGTCGAGCATCAAGGAATGGCGTTCTATGAGCCGCCTGCCTCTGATCGATACAACGAGATTGAGCGCGAATGGAAGGCAAGGTACGAGGCACTGAAGAAGGAGTTCGACGAATATCAAAACAATGCCGAGACAGCTGTTCGTCGCGCCCTTCGCCAGCATTCTGACGCGAAAGTTTCCATCGGAAAGTATGGCGAGGTTCTTCGCCACGACGGTAGAACCTCGCAAATCCAGTAAAGGACGGCACCCTTCAATGGGGGTGAGTCACGCTCAGCGTGAGACGTACTAGGTACCTGCGGACGTCCCTGCCTCGGCATACGAATTGAGTCACTGAATGGGACCGCGCCAAGTCAGTCTCCGGTGAAACTCCGGACACCCCCACCCTACCCAAGCACACGACGGTGAAGCCCGTCCGGAATCACGTAACCCGGAACCCTCCACTTCGCCCCTCGCAGGAGGGGCTTCTTTTTCTCGCCCACACCCAAATGCCCCCTCCGCCAGGCCATCCCAACGGATAAGCCGGCCTGCTGCTGTGCGGGGGCATCTGAGTGTCGGCGGACGACAGGAGAACGAGATGAGTAAGCACACGAAAGGTCCGTGGGAATACAAGGGGACTCTGTTTGGCGACCGGAACA
Source organism: Pseudomonas solani (assembly GCF_026072635.1). NCBI lineage: Bacteria > Pseudomonadati > Pseudomonadota > Gammaproteobacteria > Pseudomonadales > Pseudomonadaceae > Pseudomonas > Pseudomonas solani. Next base: position 17,366 of record NZ_AP023081.1, read on the forward strand.
TAAGCTCGGAATACGGACTTGATGGGGAAAGGTTAGTCAGTGGCCGTCAGCACATTGCGTGCATCCCTTCCGCTAGCAGCAAGCATAACCCTGACTACTTTGCCATGTTCCTGGCAAACGCCCACCTGATATGCGCGGCGCCCGATCTGCTGGAGGCGCTGGAGAAAGTGCTAGCGACTACCAGCAGCGCCGACATGGACTACTTCGCCCTGGAAATGGCCAACGCAGCCATCGCCAAGGCAAGGGGTGAATCATGATGACCGCTATCGCGCATCAGCGCGCCATTGACCGCAACGAAGCCTATCGCCGTGAGATCGACCGCCGTTCGGACGCGATCCGCGACGACATCGACGCTGGCGACATTGAGTCGGTTTCGGAGTTCTTCGACAACGCACCTGACGCACAGCGTCGCGAGTTCTTCGAGCGCTGCGTCGTGCTGCTGTTGAGCCGTGGCGCCGACTACATGACCGGCCCGATGCGCACGCTGGCGGCCCCCTTCCAAGACATCATCGCCATCGGCATCGACGAGCGCGTGCGCCGCGAGATCGCCAAGGAACGTGAACAGGAGCATGCAGCATGAACCTCTACCACGAAGCTGTGGCCGCAATCCTCGACGCCTGCGAACAAGCAGCGGCGCCGATCAACCTGACTGCAGCCCTGGAAGAAATGTCCACGCACGGGCTGAGAGTCCACCTCGACGCGGACCTGTTGATCGCGCTGTTCGAAGCGCACGCAAAGGCTATGGCCATTGAGGAGCATGCAGCATGACCGACATCGACTGGAGTAAGGCGCCGGAGGGGGCTACTCACTGGGAGCCTGAAAATCACCTAGTGAATGCCGGATGGATGAAAGTTGACGGCAATGGCGATTGGTTCTTCTGGTCTAGCTGCCGCAAGACCTGGACAGAACACATGATTGCCCCTGGAGCTGCGCGCATGAGTCGCATGATTGCAAGGGCTACGGCAGAGGAAGAGCGGAATGCGGCAATCGTAGAGATTGGTCGCCTGTTCCACGAGGGAGGCCCTGCTGCGATCTACTTCGCGGGCTACCGCAAGCAGGAGGCCGTATGAAGAACATCCGCTTTCTTACCTTCGAGTCAGTAGCCGCCTACCTTCGCAGCGTAGGCATCACTACTCAGGGTGAAATGATCGCTGCGGGGATAAGGGTTAGGGAGGTGCGCTTTGGGTAAATGGATCAAGTGCAGCGAGAGCCTGCCGAAAAATGGCCAGGTGGTGATACTCAGCGGGTACTACTGGGCCGACCATACCGGCCCGCGATTCGTTGAGCCCAGTGTTTTTGCAGACGGTGAGTTTCACCCGATTGCATATGACGAAGGCGCGGACTATGAGCCAATCGCCGATGAAGAGGCGACCATGAAAGGCACGCATTGGATGCCGATGCCAGAAGAGCCCGAGGACTGAGCCATGACCCACTCCCGCAAAGCCTTCTGGCTGTTCTTTGCCGGCGGCGTGATCTTCTACGTGGTGCTTCTCGGCACTCCGATGATCGCCGGCCACATCACCGCTGAGGCGCCTGTCTCGCAGCGGTAACGAGTTATGGGGATGAATGCGCAGGCTGATGCGTAGGCAAAGTCCACTGAGCCGATGCGGGCCGGGGTACTACCTAATGACCGCGACTGGGTAAGCATGCCGGAGATCAGCACCGGCCATCCCCACCCTACCCCACCCCTTCACATGCGCCCCGCGTAGGGATGCGCATGCCCTAAACCTTCCGAAATGAGCGGAACGGAGATCCTATGGCAACTGTGGCACTGATCCTTGGCAAATCCGGCAGCGGCAAAAGTACGTCGCTGCGCAATCTTGATCCTACTGGTGTCGCGCTGATCCAAGTGATCGGCAAGCGTCTTCCCTTCCCCGGCGCACAGAACTGGAAACCCTTCGTCACTGACGACTACGCCAAGATCATCTTGGCCAGCAAGAAGGCAGCCACCAACGGCAAGCGCTTGATCGTCATCGACGATTACCAGTACGTGCTGGCAAACGAGTTCATGCGTCGCAACCAGGAGAAGGGCTACGACAAGTTCAACGACATCGGCCGACACACCTGGGACGTGTTCGATGCCCTCCTGAAGCTGCCCGACGACGTGCGCATCTACATCCTCAGTCACACCGAGGAAACGGACTCCGGACAGACCAAGATGAAGACCATCGGCAAGATGCTGGACGACAAGATCACCTTGGAAGGCATGGTGACCATCGTCCTCCGCGCCGTGGTGCAAGACCACGAGCACTTCTTCTCCACCAAGAACAACGGATCGGACACCACGAAAGCCCCGATGGGCATGTTCGTGGATGACCTGATCGACAACGACCTGGCTGCCGTCGACGCGGCCATCTGCAAGTACTACGGGTTCAACCAGACCACTCAGGCAGCCTAAGGAGGCAGCACCATGGCACGCACCTACTCACTCAACACCGAAGCGGCGAAAGAGGCCAACAACGGCGGCAAGCGCATCAACGAAACCGGCAAGTACAGCGGCAAGATCATCGCCGCCTTCTACGAGAAGAACCAGAAGGGCACCGAAAGCGTGAACATCATGTTCGTCAGCGAGAGCGGCCAAGAGTGCGGCCCGCTCAACCTGTATACCCACAACAGCAGCGGCGAAGAGCTTGCCGGATACAAGATGCTCAACGCGCTGATGGCGTGCGCCAAAGTGCAGGGCCTGACCTGGCAGGACACCCCCATCGACCTGTACGACTACGACGAGCAGAAGGTCGTCACGAAGACCAAGGAATGCGCTGTAGAACTGCAAGGCAAGCGCATCGGTCTGGTGCTCCAACAGGAGGAGTACCAAAAGAACAACGGCGACATCGGGCAGCGCATGGTGATCGCCGCCCCGTTCGAAGCAGACACCGAGCTGATGGCTGTCGAGATCCTATCTCGAATCTCCCAGCCTCAAGCGCTTGGCAACTACATGGCCTTCATCGCCAAGAACCCGGTGCGGCGCCTGAAGAACAGCCAGGCCAGCCAGCCGGCGCCGCGCCAGGCGGAAAACCCTGACCCCTATGACGATGACATCCCGTTCTGAGGAGGTGCGCCGTGATTGCTCACGAATGCGAGCAAGGCACCCCTGAATGGCACAAGGTACGTGCTGGCTGCATAACAGCCAGCATGTTCCATGTAGCCAGGGCGCGGGTGAACGGTCTTACTGATCAGCAGGCCAAGTACGTCAACGCCATCCTGGCCGGCGAGGATGAGCAGACCGCCAGGGAGGCGGCTGGATACAAGGCCACTCCGAAGGCTGAAGCGGTCTTTAAGGCCATAGCCGGCCATCCAGTCGGAGAGCCATCCATGGCCGCTCTGGACTATGCGTTCCGCCTTGCAGTAGAGCGCATCAGCGGGCAGCCACTAGATGAAGGCTTCGAAACCTGGCAGATGAAGCGCGGCCGAGAGCTTGAGCACAAAGCCCGGGCCGAGCATGAAATCGAGATGTGCGTCAGCGTGCAGACATGCGGGTTCGTCACGACCGATGACTGCCGCTTCGGCTGTAGCGCTGACGGCCTTATAGGCGACGACGAAGGCGCTGAGTACAAGGCCTTTCTAGCCCCTGAAAAGATCCGCGCATTCCACATCGACAACGATGCAAGCGGGATCATGGATCAGGTGCAGGGCTGCATGTGGATCACCGGCCGCAAGCGCTGGCATATCGGCATGTACTGCCCCGCTCTGGAACCAGTCGGCAAGCAGCTATGGCTGAAGACCTTCGAGCGCGACGAAGCGTACATCGAGCAGCTGGAACAAGACCTGTGGCAATTCAAGCTGCTGGTTGACCAGTACGAAGCAAAGCTCCGCGCCTAACCACTCCCACCCCACCCATCCGCACCAGCGGAAAGGATGCGATCGACCTGGAGAAAGCATGAAGCTCACATCGATACCGCGCATCAAGCGCATCTCTATGCGGCGGAAGACTCCGCGTCGCCGTCGCATCTACGCCCGCAAGAGAGTGTTCCGCATGGAGGGCGGCCCGATTGATCGCGCCTGGCTGGTATGCCCTGGGACGCTGGCATTCAGCGTCGGCCAATGGCGCGGCTACTACGACGGCGACAACAAGTTGGTGGATCTATGAACACGCACGAGTTCCTGAAGAAGTAGATCGACCAGCAGCTACAGGCTGAAGGCTACACGCCGGCCGTAGCGTTCCAGGTGGCCGGTGAGGCCCTGGACTTCTACAACCGCACCGCCCACTTCAAGAAAGGCGCCCTGGCTGAATGCCTGACCTTCGCCAAGCGCCGCGCGAAGGAAGTCGCCGCTCTCAACGGCAAGCGCCGAGCCTAACCCACCCCATCCCCAACCCACTCTGCGCGCAGCGCTGGAGGGAAGAATCGTGCAATCGAAAAAACTCGCAGCTAAGCAGCAGCGCGCCGAGCAAGTGAACCAGGTAATCCGGATCATCGCGGATCACGGGCGCCGTTTCTTCTTCAGCGCAAGCCATCAGCGCTACGCCAGCATGGAAGTCGACGAGCGCGGGCGCGTCTGGTTCGTCGATGACTACTCAGGCAAGCGCATCTACACGCATCGCACGCCTTGGGGTGGTCGTTGGCGCGGCTTCACCCACGGCGGGACGCTTCGCGGATTGGTAGAAGAGTTCCGCGAGTACATCCGCACCGGCAAGCAACTACACCCGGGATACCTAGGGCCTGAGCGCGAGCGAATCACCGATGGGAACATCTGGGGCTATCCGCTAGAGGACATGCAGCAAGTTCGAACTCTTGCCGGCGCCCTCCCCGTCTTCCGCCAGCCGGATGAGGAGCAAGCAGCATGAGCCAGATGAAAACTGTACGTACAGCCGAGCTGATTGGCGCGGCGCTGGATTGGGCTGTGGCATCTGCCGAAGGCGTTGGCGTATTCCCCTCTGCATCCAGGGAGGGCTTTGTCACCTGCTGGATGGTGGACAAGCCGAGGCAACAGTACAGCCCGTCGACGCGCTGGCGCCAGTGCGGACAGTTGATCCAGTCGCACGGCGGCCGGATTGGTATGGAGCTGCGCATTGCCGAGAACTCGGCCAGCTTCCAGCAATCCGGCATACGGGTCGGCTACACAGCGAACAACGTGCTGATCGCCGCCTGCCGCGCCATCGTAGCCGCCAACCTCGGCGACGAAGTCCAGATCCCTGCGGAGCTGCTGCCATGACCAACTACTTCCCCAAGGGCGGCCGTTGCTCAGCATGCAGCAAGTGGCGCGATGACTGCTCAAGTCTGCCGTTCGACAAGATGCCTGTGCACCGCCGAGACGGCGCAGATGTTGTCGTGATCTGCACCGAGTTCCGTCAGCTCAACCATGACGCATCGCTGAAGGTAGCGACAAGGATTCAGCCATGACCGGCCTCTCCGAATCAGCCACACAGCGGCGCATAGACGCCCAGGCCTGCTCCCATCCCCTCGCCCACTCCATCGACCTGCTGAAGCGCGCCAACCGCTACGTCGGAACGCACTCGTCCATAGGCGCCATGGAGCTGAGCGTCCTGATTACCGAATTCATCGCCGACTATGAGCGGCAGGAGAAGAAATCGTGAGCGAAGAACTGAAGCCGTGCCAGTTCTGCGGGGGAACTCCTGATCTTCCCAGCGGAGACGGCACCTACTACGTAATCGAATGCGGAAAATGCGGATGGGCGGTGGTGGGCGTTCAGATCAGCGACCTCATGACCATTGAGGAGCGCCGGGGTGATCCGTTCACCAACTACCGCTACGCCGAGCAGTACATCGAGCGCGCTAAGGCCGAGGCCATAAAGCAGTGGAACACCCGCGCCACCCCTCCCGCCGCGCAGGTGCAGGGGGAGCAGCCCGAAGTGGTTGGCGTCCGTTATCAGGCCCATGGCGCTGGCTGGGAGCTGATGGATGAAAGCCCTTTTGCGGATGGACGACAGAACTGGAAGCAAGTCGGCGAAGAGCTTCAAGCCCTGATGACCGTCGCCCAGCACGAGCGCATCGTGGCAGCGCTGGAAGGCGAGCGCGCAGAACAATGGCGACTTCGCCGCGACTTCGAGGCCCGATTCGACACTCAGGCTGCGGTAGTTGCGGAACTGCGCGCCGCGCTCTCCGCCCCGCCTGCTGCTGACATGGCAGACGCCTACGTCGGCGCCCGTGAGGATCTGGCCATCTGGAAGCGCCGCGCACTGGAAGCTGAAGAGAAGGTGCGCGTGCTGGACCAGCGTATCGATCAGCTCGTGCTGGATGCTCAGGGCGAAACCCGCATGGGCGAGCCGCACATAGCCCCGCTTGCTGCTGGGGTGTCGGAATACCGATGCCACAAGTGCGGATCGGTGACTCAGCCTCCAGCCCCATACGAATTCAGCGTCAAGTGTTCGTGTGGTGTTCGGACAGCGGCCACCGCCGCGCTCGCCGCCGCCCCCACCCCGCCTGCATCCGAACAGCAGCAGGCTGTCGTGCTGCCGAAGCGTGACGGCCTACAGCTGTATGCCCCGGACAGTTCCGACTACGCCGGAGGGGTCAGCTGGAACGCCTGCCTGGACGAATTCCTGCGCCTTAACCCGCACCTGGCAGGTGTAAACCAGGGGGTTACAACTGAGGCGGGGAATGGGGGCGAGGCATGAGCGAGAAGATCAAGCCGTGTCACTGCGGCCATGAAGGCGAGTTGATGGGGATGCGGCACTCCGGGTTTCTGAGCCTCACCTGCCCGAAGTGCAACCGCACCGTGGAGGCCTTCTCCACCGAAGGCCTAGCCCAGTCCTGGAACAAGCCAGCGCCCACCCCGCCCCAGGAGAACGACCGATGAGCGATGTGAACATGGAGCAGATGCCAGACCTTGGCCGGTTCGTGGACTGGGTATGGAACCTGAAGGCCGAGCGCGACCAGCTGCAGCGCAATCTCGATTTCACCGAACAGTGGTATGCGGTGCGCTTCGAGCGGCTGGCCGACCTCGGGAAATCCGCAGGGTGCTGGGACGCGATGGCGGCGATCATTGCCAACGGAACGGCCGACCAGTACGAACCCCCAACCTACGCGCAGCAACTGGTGCTGGCCAATCACCGCGCCGATGTCGCCGAGCGCGAACGCGACCAGTTCCGCGCCCAAGTCGAGGAGCAGTTGCCTCGCCTGATCGACGAGAACCACAAGCTCCGCGCCGAGCTCGACGCGATCAGGGGGCAGGAGCCTGTCGGCCATCAGTTCCAGACGCGCGACGGAGAATGGCGCGGCTTTACTGACCACAGGCACTACGTTGCAACGGTGGATGATGGAACCTGGCCGATCCGCGCAATCTACGCCCTCCCAACCCAGCAGCCCGACTCGGTGAGCGTGTCGGAGTTGCTGGATGCGCTGCAGAACATCTACAGCGAGGTGGAGGGGAACATCGAGCCGACTGTGCGTGACCTCGTGAACCAATGCGGACGGAACACGCCGACCGATCCGAACGAGATCTACGAATACTGCGCCCGAATCAAGGCGGTTATCGTGGAAGCCACCCGCCAGGCTGAGGAGGGGGAGTGATGGGCGACTTCCAAGTGAAAACCATCCGCAAGGCGCGAAAGCCCCACAGGTGCTGCGAGTGTCATGGCCTGATCGTGCCCGGCCAAAGCTACGAGCACGTGGCTGGTGTGTGGGATGGCGGCGCGGACAGGTTCAAGACCTGCATGCATTGCGTGGAAGCTCGCGAATGGGCGATAGCGCAAAAAGAATGGAGCTGGGACGGCGAGCACCTCTTCTGCTTCGAAGCGCTCGGGGAATCACTGGCTGGCTTGGCGCCTGAGATTTACCCGGGCGACGGCAGACGCTTCAGGGCCTACCGCCTTCGCTGCGAAATGCAGAACCGCCGCCGCACCTCAGTCCAACACTAACCCCCCTACCCCACCACAGCCTGCCGGCAATGACCGGCGGGGAGGTATTCCTATGTCAGCTGCAGAGAAGATCGACAGGTTCCTTCGTCTCGGCGATGTCCTGGTCATCACGGGCCTTGCCCGGACCACGGTCTACCGTCGCATGAGTGAGGGGACATTCCCGAAACAGGTTAGAATCGGGCTCAAATCCGTTGCCTGGCGGCAATCCGACATCGCCCAGTGGATGTCCAACCCGACCGCCAGCGGCGATCAATCAGTACACTGATCAGTACATCACAACGGGCACGGACGCCTCCCCCCGCACCGCTTCTGCTTCTCAGGCTACCCAATGGAACTGTTCAAGGAATTCATCTTCGAGGCGGCTCACCGCCTCCCTCACGTCCCCGCCGGCCACAAGTGCGGGCGTCTGCACGGCCACTCCTTCCGCGTCGCCATCTACATCGAAGGCGAAGTCGATCCCTATACCGGCTGGATACGCGACTTCTCCGAGATCAAGGCGATCTTCAAGCCGCTCTATGAGCAGCTCGATCACAACTACCTGAACGACATTCCTGGCCTGGAAAACCCCACCAGCGAAGTGCTCGCCAAGTGGATCTGGCAACAGCTCAAGCCGCTGCTTCCCGAGCTCAGCCGCGTGCGCATCCACGAGACCTGCACCAGTGGCTGCGAGTACCGCGGCGACTGACTCTTCTCCTGCACAAATGCAAAAGGCCACCCTTGGGTGGCCTTTTTGTTGTGCAGATCCTGCCTATCAAATCGCCTGTGAGCCGGGGCGTGGACCGGACGTAGCCCGGACTTCAATCCGGGGGCTCTTCGACTCAGCGGACATAACGGGATCGGCTGCAGCAAGGCTCATAGGCATGGCAGCCCTTCGGGCTGCTTGGCGACTCAAGTCGCCCCTGCAAGTCGCTCTGGCAAGCCGTGCTATTGCACCTTGGCCGGAGCATAGTGCTGCCCCAAGCGGGTCTCGCGGACACTGCTACGTCGCTTGCCAACTTTTCTGCCGCGCAAAGTCAAACCCCCGACCTTCTGTCGAAGATCGGGGGTTTGGTATAGGTGCTTGACGATGACCTACTCTCACATGGAGAAACTCCACACTACCATCGGCGATGCATCGTTTCACTACTGAGTTCGGGATGGGATCAGGTGGTTCCAACGCTCTATGGTCGTCAAGCAATTCGGTTGGGGTATCGTCCAGGACGCGACCCCGAATGGGTATGTGATAAGGCTTTGCAAGTTCTGGCCAATTTTCGGCTAAGTCGACTTCACCTTATAACAACAATCGTCAGATTGTTTGGGTGTTATATGGTCAAGCCTCACGGGCAATTAGTATTGGTTAGCTCAACGCCTCACAGCGCTTACACACCCAACCTATCAACGTCGTAGTCTTCGACGGCCCTTCAGGGAGCTCAAGGCTCCAGTGAGATCTCATCTTGAGGCGAGTTTCCCGCTTAGATGCTTTCAGCGGTTATCTCTTCCGAACGTAGCTACCCGGCAATGCCACTGGCGTGACAACCGGAACACCAGAGGTTCGTCCACTCCGGTCCTCTCGTACTAGGAGCAGCCCCTCTCAAATCTCAAACGTCCACGGCAGATAGGGACCGAACTGTCTCACGACGTTCTAAACCCAGCTCGCGTACCACTTTAAATGGCGAACAGCCATACCCTTGGGACCGGCTTCAGCCCCAGGATGTGATGAGCCGACATCGAGGTGCCAAACACCGCCGTCGATATGAACTCTTGGGCGGTATCAGCCTGTTATCCCCGGAGTACCTTTTATCCGTTGAGCGATGGCCCTTCCATACAGAACCACCGGATCACTAAGACCTACTTTCGTACCTGCTCGACGTGTCTGTCTCGCAGTCAAGCGCGCTTTTGCCTTTATACTCTACGACCGATTTCCGACCGGTCTGAGCGCACCTTCGTACTCCTCCGTTACTCTTTAGGAGGAGACCGCCCCAGTCAAACTGCCCACCATACACTGTCCTCGATCCGGATAACGGACCAGAGTTAGAACCTCAAGCATGCCAGGGTGGTATTTCAAGGATGGCTCCACGCAGACTGGCGTCCACGCTTCAAAGCCTCCCACCTATCCTACACAAGCAGGCTCAAAGTCCAGTGCAAAGCTACAGTAAAGGTTCACGGGGTCTTTCCGTCTAGCCGCGGATACACTGCATCTTCACAGCGATTTCAATTTCACTGAGTCTCGGGTGGAGACAGCGCCGCCATCGTTACGCCATTCGTGCAGGTCGGAACTTACCCGACAAGGAATTTCGCTACCTTAGGACCGTTATAGTTACGGCCGCCGTTTACCGGGGCTTCGATCAAGAGCTTCGCTTGCGCTAACCCCATCAATTAACCTTCCGGCACCGGGCAGGCGTCACACCCTATACGTCCACTTTCGTGTTTGCAGAGTGCTGTGTTTTTAATAAACAGTCGCAGCGGCCTGGTATCTTCGACCGGCATGGGCTTACGGAGCAAGTCCTTCACCCTCACCGGCGCACCTTCTCCCGAAGTTACGGTGCCATTTTGCCTAGTTCCTTCACCCGAGTTCTCTCAAGCGCCTTGGTATTCTCTACCCAACCACCTGTGTCGGTTTGGGGTACGGTTCCTAGTTACCTGAAGCTTAGAAGCTTTTCCTGGAAGCATGGCATCAACCACTTCATCGTCTAAAAGACGACTCGTCATCAGTTCTCGGCATTAAGCGCCCGGATTTACCTAAGCACTCTGCCTACCACCTTAAACTTGGACAACCAACGCCAAGCTGGCCTAGCCTTCTCCGTCCCTCCATCGCAGTAACTAGAAGTACAGGAATATTAACCTGTTTCCCATCGACTACGCTCTTCAGCCTCGCCTTAGGGACCGACTAACCCTGCGTCGATTAACGTTGCGCAGGAACCCTTGGTCTTTCGGCGTGCGAGTTTTTCACTCGCATTGTCGTTACTCATGTCAGCATTCGCACTTCTGATACCTCCAGCAAGCTTCTCAACTCACCTTCACAGGCTTACAGAACGCTCCTCTACCGCATCACTTACGTGATACCCGTAGCTTCGGTGTATGGTTTGAGCCCCGTTACATCTTCCGCGCAGGCCGACTCGACTAGTGAGCTATTACGCTTTCTTTAAAGGGTGGCTGCTTCTAAGCCAACCTCCTAGCTGTCTAAGCCTTCCCACATCGTTTCCCACTTAACCATAACTTTGGGACCTTAGCTGACGGTCTGGGTTGTTTCCCTTTTCACGACGGACGTTAGCACCCGCCGTGTGTCTCCCATGCTCGGCACTTGTAGGTATTCGGAGTTTGCATCGGTTTGGTAAGTCGGGATGACCCCCTAGCCGAAACAGTGCTCTACCCCCTACAGTGATACATGAGGCGCTACCTAAATAGCTTTCGAGGAGAACCAGCTATCTCCGAGCTTGATTAGCCTTTCACTCCGATCCACAGGTCATCCGCTAACTTTTCAACGGTAGTCGGTTCGGTCCTCCAGTCAGTGTTACCTAACCTTCAACCTGCCCATGGATAGATCGCCCGGTTTCGGGTCTATTCCCAGCGACTAGACGCCCTATTAAGACTCGCTTTCGCTACGCCTCCCCTATTCGGTTAAGCTCGCCACTGAAAATAAGTCGCTGACCCATTATACAAAAGGTACGCAGTCACCCAACAAAGTGGGCTCCCACTGCTTGTACGCATACGGTTTCAGGTTCTATTTCACTCCCCTCTCCGGGGTTCTTTTCGCCTTTCCCTCACGGTACTGGTTCACTATCGGTCAGTCAGTAGTATTTAGCCTTGGAGGATGGTCCCCCCATATTCAGACAAGGTTTCTCGTGCCCCGTCCTACTCGATTTCATGACTAAGAGATTTTCGCGTACAGGGCTATCACCCACTATGGCCGCACTTTCCAGAGCGTTCCGCTAATCTCAAAGCCACTTAAGGGCTAGTCCCCGTTCGCTCGCCACTACTAAGGGAATCTCGGTTGATTTCTTTTCCTCAGGGTACTTAGATGTTTCAGTTCCCCTGGTTCGCCTCTTGCACCTATGTATTCAGTACAAGATAACCATCTTATGATGGCTGGGTTCCCCCATTCAGAGATCTCCGGATCAAAGTCTGTTTGCCGACTCCCCGAAGCTTATCGCAGGCTACCACGTCTTTCATCGCCTCTGACTGCCAAGGCATCCACCGTATGCGCTTCTTCACTTGACCATATAACCCCAAGCAATCTGGTTATTGTCTCTAACGTGAAGACGACATTCGCCGAAAATTCGCGCTTGAACTCGCAAATTTTACCTTGACTTGAATAATCACCAGTGAAAGAGATTATTCAGTCTACTTCTATCACATACCCAAATTTTTAAAGAACAGTTCTGGCGCAAAGACCAGAAATCAATGCCATTCTCAAGGCACTCATTTCTGAGCTTTCAGCGATTATTAGAGTGGATGGTGGAGCCAAGGAGGATCGAACTCCTGACCTCCTGCGTGCAAAGCAGGCGCTCTCCCAGCTGAGCTATGGCCCCTCGAAGACCTGCCACGCCCATGACAATTGGTGGGTCTGGGCAGATTCGAACTGCCGACCTCACCCTTATCAGGGGTGCGCTCTAACCAACTGAGCTACAGACCCAATCGTCTTACTCTCGGGTCTAACAACCCAATCGCTTTTCGCAAGTGAATCAAGCAATTCGTGTGGGAGCTTATGAAGAAGCTGATGTCTTCGATTAAGGAGGTGATCCAGCCGCAGGTTCCCCTACGGCTACCTTGTTACGACTTCACCCCAGTCATGAATCACTCCGTGGTAACCGTCCCCCTTGCGGTTAGACTAGCTACTTCTG